>NZ_DATCTU010000080.1 GCF_036567765.1 Pseudobacteroides sp. | reverse complement strand
CTCCTTAGTTAATTAATGTGGTTGCTATCAGGACAACCCACTTGATATTAACAAAGGAGCTTTCATGCTTTCTACAGGTAAATATTACAGTTGATTTTAATCAAAAATTTTTATGCAACAACTATGAGTTTTTATAATTATTCGGACTTAAACCAGTAAATTTCTTAAATACCCTGCTGAAATGCTCTACATTGGCATATCCAATACTTACACCAACTTCATAAACCTTTAGGTTTGTTGTTTCAAGTAGCTCTTTTGCCTTTTCTATTCTAACTGACGTCAGGTAGTCAGTAAAAGTCTGACCTGTCTTTTTGGTAAAAATGTTACTTAAGTGACTTTCGCTTAAGCCTACAAAATCACTTGCCATCTTTAATGTTAGATCATTGTTGTAATTATTGCGGATAAACTCCTGAACCCTCAGTATCGCTCTGTTAACCTTAACATCACGTTTTTCCTTCAGATATGTTACTACGATATCTGTAATATCCTTAATCCATTCATTGATTTCTTCCTGGGTTTCGAATTTGGCGATTATGTCATAAAAGTCCAGGTTTTGACCAAAAACCTCCACTGTATCATAGCATTTCTCGTTTATAAATTTTATTATTATGTAAATTATCTCCATATAGCTTGCATAGATTTTATCAAGCCTTCCGGGATTTGAGTTTCTGATGAGCTTTAAGAGTGCTTCAAGCTCATATTGTGCTTTCTCTTTATCTGCCTCTATCAATGTGCGGATAAACTTTTCTTCTTTTCCAAAAATGCTGTCGATTTTTTTAGGTGTTATCATCTTTGAAATCTCTGGAGTAATTATTGTACCTTTACCGAATACAAATCTGAGTTTAACATTATATTTTGCTTCCTCATAAAGCTCCTTGACCTTCTTGTTTTCTGTGCTTAAGGAACTGATACCTGCAGATACACTTATTTCCATTGAATCATGCAAATTATCCTTAATAAGCATAACTGTATCATACACATTATCCAATAGATTTTCCATATCATTATAGTGTAACGATAGATATAAAAGGTACTCCTGAGGGGATAAGATTACACTCTCACCCAGGCAGTTATCATGTATGACTGTATCAATCTGCTTCTTTACACTATTGGAAAAATCCCCAATGGTATTACCATCATATTTCTCGCTTATGGTCTGAAAGTCATCAACCCATAAATAGCATAAGATCAAATTATCCGGCTTGAACCTGATACCGTAATTATTTATAGCTTCGTCTAAACTGTTTATTTTATCTGTCTCCAGAATATCTTTTAAAAATCTTTCCTTGCCTGATCTCATATCAGATATATATTCATTTAAATCCCCTGAATTTTTCAGTTCTATCTCACTTAATCTGCTCTGCAGCTTTTTAAAATAACTGCTTGTTATTTCGGATTTAAGCAAATAGTCTGACACACCCTGCCTAAATGCTTCCCTGGCTGTATTGAAATCGGGATTGTTTGAAGTCGCGATTATAACTGCATTTATCTCAATACTCTTCAAATATGAAATAATATTCAGAGTTCTTTTTAAATCTATATCCATGTTAATAATTATAAGTTTTGTATCGCTATACTGATCTAACAATTTGACCAGGTCACTCTTATTTTTTGCCTCTAAAATGGAATAAGAACCTCTTTTA
Source organism: Pseudobacteroides sp. (assembly GCF_036567765.1). Lineage (NCBI taxonomy): Bacteria > Bacillati > Bacillota > Clostridia > Eubacteriales > Oscillospiraceae > Pseudobacteroides > Pseudobacteroides sp. The sequence goes on along the minus strand of NZ_DATCTU010000080.1, from coordinate 45,954 downwards.
AACCAGGCATCAACATAACTTTTCCTGGTCTCATCATCAAATGAAATAAACAGAACCCTCGTCATTATAAACCCCTTCATTTATTAAATAATTGAAACCAATTAATTGGCAAGATTAAATAAAATCAGCATTTTTATAAAATTGTTTATTATTTATCAATATCAAAAAAAATAACATCATAAAATAAATAATATCATATTTTAGTTACTTGCAAAACAATTTTTACTATTTGTTTTTGAAATAATTAAAAATACCCAACTGTAAAGTTATACTCCAGTTCGGTATTTTTAAACTAAGTACATTGGAAGTCTTTTTATTAGGATTAGGCTACAAATGCTTCTATCCTCTTTTTTTGAGAAAATAATATACGCCAAAACCTATGGCACCAAGAATGATTAGAGGCAGTAAAAGTTTCATCAAAAAACTGAGAACTCTTAATACTATAATAACTGCAACAACCGCTAATATTATCCCAATTATATTTTTAGTTCTATTATCCATTTGCAATTCCTCCCGAATTGATTTATATAATTGATTATTTTAATTCATTATACACAATATTTTAACTTTTTTCTAGATATAATTAATATTTTTTATAAAAAAATTAATTTATCATAGAATTATATGCTATTGGAAATCTCTCTCAATGCATTAAGAGTTATATCAATCTCATCAAGCGTATTGAAGGGACCTGGACTAAACCTTACAATCCCTGACTTGACGGTACCTAATGTCTGATGTGCCATTAGGGAACAGTGAAGCCCTGCTCGGGTTGCAATATTATAGACCTTGTCTAAAACGTAGCTGACCTCAGTTGAGTCAATGCCGTTAAAATTCATAGCAACTATGCCGGAGTTGGACTTAGGGTCGTTTTTGCTATATATTTTAACACACCCAATTTCCTCCGCACCTTCATGAAGAGTCTTAACAAGCTCATGCTTTCTTGCTTTAATATTATCTATTCCTGCTTCTTCTATGTAGCCGATACCTGCTCCCAACCCAATTATACCGGGAGTGTTCAGTGTACCGCTTTCCATATTGTCAGGAAGCATTTCAGGCTGAAACACAATTTCGGAATGACTTCCCGTCCCTCCAAATATTATGGGTGAAAGCTTCAGACCGTCTCTTATATATATCCCACCTGTTCCTTGGGGACCTAAAAGTCCTTTATGACCAGGAAAAGCCATCATATCAATATGCATTTCTTCCACGTCTATCCTGATAGAGCCAGCTCCCTGCGAAGCATCCAGCAAGAAATATATGCCGCTTTCACTTGCCAGACTTCCCATTTCCTTTACAGGCATTATTATGCCGTTTACATTTGATGAAAGAGTGCTTACCAAAAGCTTTGTATTAGGCTTTATTGCCTTTTTTATGTCATCTAAATCTATTTCACCGAATTGGTTACAATCAATGACGTCAAACTCTACTTTTCTGTCTCTTTTCAAAGTATTTAATGGTCTAATAACAGAATTATGTTCCATTGATGTTGTTATAACATGATCGCCCTCTTTTAAATACCCTGAAATGCCAATATTTAAAGCTTCTGTGGCATTTTTGGTAAAACATATCCTCATAGGGTCTTTTATATTAAAAAACCAACCCAATTTTTCCCTTACCTTCATAATCTCCATAGATGCCCTTATAGATAAAGAGTGCCCTCCCCTTCCGGGGTTCGCACCATATTCTCTCATGCATTTCATTACTTCTTCATATACAGCTTCAGGCTTTTTAAAGGATGTTGCTGCGTTATCCAGATAAATCATATTCTACACCTGTTCCTCCAGTATCATCAAGGCTGCCGGAAACGGAGCCAGTGCTCTTTTAAGTATTCCCTGAACATATGCAATAAGCATACCGTAATTGGTGATTGCCACATTGTTTTCTTTAGAAAAATTTATCCTGTACTGCATTTCCTGCTTATTGAGCATACAGCCCCCACAATGTATTACCAAATCAAATTTTTCAATATCTTTAGGGAAGAAATTTCCCGACGCCCATTCGAATTCAATTTCTCCGCCGCTTAACTGCCTCACCCACCTGGGGATTTTCACCTTACCTATGTCATCCGCCTGCCTGTGGTGTGTACAGCCTTCCACTACAAGTACCCTGCTGCCGCTTTTTAGGCCTTCAATCCTCTTTAGGCCTCTTACCATTTCCATAAGCTCCCCCTTATACCTTGCAAACAGTATGGAGAATGATGTTAGGGGTATATCCTCCGGCACATCCGCCGAAACCTTTAAAAAAGCCTGGGAATCGGTAATTACCAATGACGGTCTTTTATTTAAATTCTCAATTGTTTCCTTAAGCTCATATTCCTTTGTAACAACAGCCATGGCATCGTTTTCTATTATGTCCCTGATCGTCTGCTGCTGAGGCAGTATCAGCCTGCCCTTCGGGGCTGCCTTATCTATAGGTGTGACAAGCACTACAAAATCACCAGGCCTTATAAGGTCACCGCAAATGCTTAAGTCCCTGTCATCATAAACCGCATTTTCCGATATGACTTTTTTGAGTTCGTCTATTCCTGTTCTTATCAATGAGCTTATACCTATAACAGGTATTCCTACACTGTTTCGTATTTCAAATACCTCATCTTCGGACAAAGGCTTTAGGTCCAGCTTATTCATGGCACAAACAACAGGAATATCCCTGCTTTTGACCTTTTTTATGAAGTCCAGCTCAAAGTCGGTGATTCCTTCCTGAGCGTTTACAACTACTATTGCAAAGTTGGTTTTTCTTAATACATCATATGTTTTTTCAACCCTTAAGTTTCCTAGTTCGCCTTCATCGTCCATTCCTGCAGTATCTATAATGACTACAGGACCTATGGGCAGCAGCTCCATAGACTTATATACAGGGTCCGTTGTTGTCCCCGGTACATCCGAGACAACAGCCAGTTCCTGTCCTGTCAGTGCGTTTATAAGGCTTGATTTTCCCGCATTTCTCCTTCCGAATATTGCAATATGCATCCTTTCTGAAACCGGTGTGTTATTCACCCAAATCACCTACCTCTTTCCTGTACCTGGTATGCCAGGCTTTGTCAATTCCAATGGGTTTAATATATTATCAATTGTGTCTTTATCCATGATACCTTTTTCTATAAGAATTTCCCTTATGTTCTTATTTTTCTCTACACACTCCCTGGCTAATCTTGATGCCTCACCATACCCGATGTGCCGTATAAGGGCAGGCACCTCAACATAGCTCTCTTTCACCATTTGGCTGCACCTTTCCCTATTTGCAGTTATTCCTTTTATGCATCTATTTATAAAAATCTCTATGCCGTTTCTTAGAAGATCAAGCATCTCAAAAAGATTATGTGCTATAACGGGCAAAAATGCATTTAACTCCAGCTGCCCCGACTGGGCTGCCATGGTGATTGTCATGTCATTGCCCATAACCTGAAACGCGATCTGGTTTATCGCTTCAGGTATTACAGGGTTTACTTTTCCAGGCATTATGGATGATCCTGCCTGTACGGCCGGGAGATTTATCTCCCCTAAGCCTGCCCTTGGCCCTGATGCCATAAGTCTCAAGTCATTGGCAATCTTTGAAAGATTGACACAAGAGGTTTTTAACAGCCCCGACACCTCAACAAACACATCGTTGTTCTGAGTGGGATCCATCATGTATTCTGCTCTAGCAAGTCCAATTCCTGTAAGACTCCTTAGCTTTTCAATCATCATAAATATGTATTTTCTGTCCGCATTGATACCGGTTCCTACAGCAGTTCCGCCTATATTAACCTGTCTTAACCTCTCTTCAACCTTATAAATCCTCCATCTGTCCCTGGATATGGCCTGTGCCCAGGCTCCGAATTCCTGCCCTAACATAACCGGCACCGCATCCTGAAGCTGGGTTCTTCCCACCTTGAGAACTTTGGAAAAATCCTCTTCCTTTTCCTGCAAAGCAGTTTGAAATCCGGCAAACAGTTCACTTACAGGCTTTAGCATTTTAATGGCCGCTATGCGGACTGCGGTTGGAAAGACATCGTTTGTGGATTGGGACATGTTCACATGATCAAGGGGATCCACCAGTGAATATTCGCCTTTTTTACCCCCTAGAAGCTCTATCGCCCTATTGGCAACAACCTCGTTAACATTCATATTGGCTGATGTCCCTGCTCCTCCCTGCAACGGGTCAACAACAAACTGGTCCATAAGGCTGCCTGACAGTATTTCATCACAGGCCTTTGAAATCGCATCCGATATGCTCTTTTCCAAAAGCCCTATCTCCCCATTTGTAATAGCAGCCGCTTTTTTTACTGTAATCAGTGCCTTTATGAGCTCAACATGAATACACCTTCCGCTAATGCAAAAGTTTTCCAGAGCCCTCTTTGTGTGTATTCCATAGTAGGCATCATCCGGAATGTTCATTTCACCCAGCATATCCTTTTCTTTTCTCATTTATTACCAACCCCATTAATCTATAAAAAATATAGGATTTTTAACACTTTAGTCATGATCTAATAATAACTTACGCTATAAATTTCGTTTATGTATCGTTTTGGTACCTCTTTAAGTAAGCAGGAAGCTTTCTTCCGGTCTTTTTAACAGCGTATAATGCAGCTTCCATATCCACCATGTTTTTATTATCATAAATCCTGTAACTGCCCCTGTAAATTTCCGGAGTATTTATGAGCATTATGGTATTTGCCCCCGCATTCAGAGCCCATACCTGTGCATCCTTATCCAAGGAAGCCAATGCTGTTGTAGAAGGAATATAAACCTTTTTACAAACAATCCTGGTAACAGCCACGGTCCTTACTGTAAGTGCTATATTCCCGTGGGGCAAATGCTCTAACGGTGTTCCATTTGCAGGAATAAAGGGTCCTATTCCTATCATATTGATTCCCATTTCCTTAAAAAATATAATGTCATTGGCAATATCCTCTATTTGCTGGCCCGGCAGACCTATTATGTTACCGGAACCGTTAATATATCCCAGCTCCTTTAGCCATTTTGAACATTGTATTCTTCTGTCATAATCGTCATCAGGGTGGACTTCTTTAAATATTTTCCTGTTTGTGGTTTCTATTTTAAGCAGAAAATTATCCGCACCGTTTGCCTTAAGCTCTTCGTACTCAGCTTTGGTTCTTTCACCTACGCTTAGTGTTATCCGCATTCCGGTTCTTTGTTTGATAACCCTTATAAGCTTTATTATCCGCTCGGTAGACCACAAGGAGTCTTCTCCCGATTGCAGAATAACAGTCTTTATACCTTCCTCATGAAGGCTGTCAACAACCCTTAAAATCTCTTCTTCCGACATCCTGTATCTTGCAACGGAACCGTTTTGCGAGTTTATACCGCAGTAAGTACAGCTTTTACAGCAGTAATTGGAAAACTCAATAGCTCCCCTTATTTCAACAACATCCCCAACCATCCCTTTTCTAATCCTGTCAGCGGTAGCAAATATAACTTCTATTTCTTTCGGCTTGTCGGTCTTGAGAAGATAAACTATTTCATCCTTTTCCAGATCATCGCCGTTTTCAATCTTTTTTAGAATATCCAAAAACTCTTTAGACACCGACAGTCCCAGCTTTTTGTCAATCAATCCCTGAAGCTTGAGCTTTCTGTCTTCGATTATATCCTTAAAAGAGACATTTTCTTTTTCAAGCAAGGCCTTGGATGTTTCCAGGTCTTGCTCCGAAACCTTTACTACAATGGCACATACAGTCCCTGTTTCAGGAGGGGCCGGAACCAGATCCGTCTTTATATTAGCATTTTGCAGAGTTTTATTTATAAGTAGCATACCTGCAGTGTTGTGTGCAACTATCAAAAAATCCTTCTCACCCATTTAAACACATCCTAATAATAATTTTATAGTTCATTAAGGCATGAAAGAAAAATTTCATGCCTAAAAATAAATGTCCCTTTTGCCGCCTTCAATTTCCTTAAGCTTCACCCTAGTTGAGTTTCTTATATTTTCATCATCAATCTCATCAAGAGCCTTATTTATAATATCCCGGCCTTTTAATCGAAGCGATTCAGTGCCGTAGTCCATAAGGTTTTCCTTAAAGGTAAGGATAGCATTCGGCTGACAAAACTCGTGAATTTCGCCCTCTTTTGCATATTCCATAAAGGCTTCTCCCGTGCGGCATCTTCTGTAGCATGCAGTACAAAAGCTAGGGATATAACCATTGTCGCAAATAGTTTCAAGCATCTGGTTTAAAGTCCTGTGATCATTAACCTCAAATTGATCGGCCTTTTCTTCTTCCTCAGCGTAACCGCCGGGACTGGTCTTTGAGCCGGCACTTATCTGTGATACTCCTAGAGACAGGAGCTCATCCCTAAGCTTAGGACTCTCCCTTGTAGAAAGTATAATTCCTGTGTAAGGAACTGCCAGCCTGTATATGGCAACAATTTTCTTAAAGTCCTTATCATTTACCAGGTAAGGGATCTCATCAAGCCCCCACCCTAAAGCAGGTCTCATCCTCGGGACCGAGATTGTATGAGGCCCTACCCCATATCTCTTTTCAAAAGCATTTACATGCATTAATAGCCCAAGAACCTCAAACCTATAGTCATACAATCCAAGAAGTGCACCTATACCAACATCGTCGATTCCCGCCTCAAAGGCACGGTCAATGGCTGTTATACGCCAGTCAAAATCTGCTTTAAGGCCTACCGGGTGCATTTTCTTATAAACCTCTCTATTGTATGTTTCCTGAAAAATAACATATGTACCTATTCCATGCTCCTTGAGCTGCCTGTATTCCTCTGTCTTCATAGGAGCTGCTTCAACGTTTATCCTTCTAATGTCACCGCATTTATAAACTGCATCCATGGCGTCAGTCAAATGCTTCACTCCTGTTTTACCAGGATACTCACCGCAAATCAACAAAATTCTTTTATGGCCCTGTGCTTCTATGGCCTTTGCCTCGGTCACTATCTCTTCAAGGGATAGGGTTTTTCTGTGAAGCTCTTTATTGTCTCTTCTGAAGCCGCAGTACAGGCAGTTGTTAGTACACTCGTTACTTGTGTAAAGAGGTGCAAATAACACTACCCTTTTACCGTATACCTTATTTTTTACATATCTTGCAGCGTCAAATACCTCTTCCAAAAGCTCATCGTCCTCAACATAAAGAAGTTTTGCCACCTCTTCAAGATTAAGACCCTTACAGCTTTTAGCCTTATTAATCAATTCTCTTATTTCCTGTTTGTTAACTTTTTTTGATTTTTCAAGAAGTGAAAAAATCAGATCCTCATTTATATAATCAACCATACAATCAGCTCCCTATTTAAAATAACATTTACAATATACACCTTAATTTCCTAGACATTAAAAAATTCCTCCCAAATGTCAGGAAGAATTAGAGTATAGTTTTACCATAATTAGTCCCCCTTCGATAAGATATATCTCCCTCTCGTCAGGTATTTAACCTTTAGAAAAAAGTATTCAGTTTTAGATAATAAAATCATCAATATAAGTGTTCTTAGCACGATCAAAAAATAACTTCCGCTATAAATTTCGCTCCCGTGCTGACTTAGCTCGTCATCACCCAGGATGCATGGCGAGCAGTTTAGCGAAGCTAAACGACCAGCCGCTCAAAAGCGGAAGTAATTTTTTAATCATACCTTAATATGTAAGTGCTACCTTCACCTTTATACCTTGTATGTTTCCAAGCTTTCCGGTGAGTGCACCAATCTCGTCGTTTGTCCCGTCTACAATAATGGAAATAACAGATATCTCCCTTTCCTTATAAGGAAGCCCCATCCTACCCACTATTATATTCGCAAAATTGCTGAGAATGTCATTTACTTTCTTTGCTGTTTCCACTCGGTTATTTACAACTATCCCTATAACTGCGATTCTGTTTTGATTTGTCATAATTCACCTTTGTTATTTTTTTAACTATGTTCTAATTATACCACTTTTACGGTAGATGTAAACAGATTTTTTGTTACACCATATCAAAGGCTGGTTTTAAAATGTAAATACGCTTACAAGTTTTTGGTCAGGTTCTACAATCCAAGAATTTCAATATCTCGATGAACTCTCTCATTAATCGGCTTATCTGCATAGGAAGGGGTAAACTACGTTCGTCCTACATGTTTGCATCTGAAATCTTACCTCATATACAGTTTTCTTACTTTTGTTTTTCTCCAGTCTTGGGATTGGTAATCCCCATATCGGACTTTCACCGACGAGAGAACGCCCATGCTGGGCACACACATAAAAGGCAGCAGCTAGAATTATCTCTAGCTACTGCCTTTCTTATTACAAAGTTTTATCTCTCTGTTGGAGTTGGTGTGCTGGTATGTGTGGGTGTCGGAGTATGTGTAGCTGTTGCAGTTGCAGTCGGCGTCGGTGTAGATGTAGGAGTCGGTCTTGGAGTAGATGTAGGAGTCGGTGATGCTGTCGCCCTAAAAAGTGCCGAACTAGGAATCAGGGTCTTTGATATTCCTTGTCCTGAGTACCTGACTTCCAAAACATCATCTCCGTCTCTGTTAAAATAGTCAACAGTAATGGCATGTTTACCTGCAGCCAGGTAAATAGATCCGCTTTCTTCCTTTGCAGAGTGTCTTCCATCGTTGTCAACCACTAGCCTGCTTCCTATATACAGCTTGCTTCCATCATCTGACCTAGTATAGAATGTATAATTTCCGCTTGTTTCAATATTTATATAGCCTGTAAAGGAGTATGCAAAGTTTGATTTATCCGTTAATATTTTAAAATTATCCACTGAACTGCGAGAAACCACAGGTATGTTGTTAAGGTTAGGCAGTTCGTTCCAATATCCCTCATAATACTTAAAATCAAGTCCATTTACAGTGTACCCGGGATTATCAGGGGTTCTGTATACTGATGTAGGTGTTGGTGTAACCGTTGGAGCTGGTGTAGCAACAGCATAGCTTACAGAGATATTATCAAACTCGGCATAAGTGTCAATTGCTCTTACTCCTATGGCACCCGAGGTATACATACCGTCTGTTATATCGATTTTGGATGAGGACATATCCTCTAGAAATACCCTGATGGAACTCCCCACTCTTATAACTTTGAGCTTGTATACTGTATATGGATTTATAGTAACCCAAGCAACACCTAATGTAACAGGTGAGCCGTTGTAAATCCTTATAAGCTCAAGCTTGTCGCTGTTTGCATCAATACTTGCATAATAACCGTTAAATCCATTGGTTGTATTGGAAGGACTGCTGACATTAAAAATCAAACCAGCATTTCCTGCTGTGCCGATAACAACATCTGCTGTATAGCTGAAATCCGTATAATTGGTTCCGTCAGCAACAGCTTTTGCTTCCCCGCTAGGGCTTACTCCATATTTGTTGCTTTCAACCTTCCAAGTTCCGTTGTATGTAGTCCAGCCATTTGCATTACCGTCATTAAAATTGTCGGAAAAAGCAATACCTGTAGGCACAACAGTTGTCTGATAGAATCTGAACCAGTTTAATGAGAACAGATAACCGCTTCCCCCTGTAAACTTCAAGTAGAGGCTGTGCACACCGGTTGTATTTGATATATCGATTTTCTTTGTTGCCCATGTCTGCCAGCCGCCTGTTGAACTGATAGGACATGTTCCCACAAGTCTGCCGTTTATGCCGTCTAGCCTTATTTCTACATATCCACCGGTTGATCCGCTGGCATATCTTACTTCAAAGCTGTTGGCACCATTTGAAAAATCAATGTTTTCATATACCGCATAATCTCCGTTTTCTATCCACTCTATATCTTTTCCGCCCTCAGTACAGGTTGCTATCTCAACACCTTTGTTGCTGTTAAAGCTTTCTGCCTCTATCTGTGTAAAAGCTGTTCTTGTTATAGGCGTTGGTGTAACAGTAGGAGTCGGAGTTCCCGTAGGCTTTGGAGTTGCTGTAGGTGTGGGAGTGCTATAGGAATTCACAGCCAAGACAAGATCATTATCCTTAACTGCTGTCACCTGATCCATTTTAATAATTCCTGAATCTACAAGCTTTCTGATTAGAGTTTTCTCCGTACCTTTAAGTTTTGTTTTTAATGCACTGTATGAAATGGCTACAACATCATCCCTTATTATGGACTGGGTTGATTTGTAGTATTTAAATTCTACCGATGATATAAGTCCAATACTATATGCCTTATCTATAGACTCGCTCCAAACAAAATCTCCTTTTGAGTCCTCATATCCCAAAGACCTCAAAAGATATGTAATATACTGGTTAGCTGTTATATTTGAGCCTGCACCGAACCTGTTATTGCTGATACCTGAGGTCAAGCCTATTGAATAGGCGTATGAAACATAGAATTCTGCCCAATGACCGGAAGGAATATCAGTAAATATGGACTTTATCTTTTGATTTTTTGCAGTTTGCTCAAGACCTAAAAGCCTTAAAACCATGACAATGGACTGCTCCCTTGTCAATTCCTTATCAAGCTCAAATCCCTGGTCGCTTCCTAAAAACAGGTTTAGGCTTTTTAGCTTGTTGGCCAGGTCAGTGTTCTGAACCGGTGCAGCTGTAGTAAAATTGATGGATGCCAACACAATAATAAATGTCAGCATGATTGATAAAAACCTTCTTGCCATTAAATCATCCCCCTCAAAATCCTTATTTTCTATATTTTATAAAGTGTAACTTTAATGTGTATATTACATTTGATTCTTTTTTATTTTATATATAAATAATAAACATGAACTTATCCTTTTAAGTCGTATATCCCCTTGTCAAGGCATAATTTAGCCCTCTCCCTGGTCTTTTCGTCACCTTCAAGTGCATTCTTCATAAACTGTGGATTTTCATTTAAAAACCTTGTCATTGCCTCTTTAGGATTATCTAGATAAGCTGCAATCATATCAAACTGGCTTTTGTTTATATAATTTGAATCAAGTGCCATCTTAAATAGATCTTTGTCGATATTTATCATTGAAAACGGCTTAATATTGTTACTTTCTAAAAACTCAGATCCCCCCTGCATTCTGTCTACAACCGCCATGCTCCATATTATTTCTCCTCCAAGGCTCTTGATAGCAGGAATCCAAGCCCTTTCATAGCTTGATGCCTCATTTATGAGGTCTACAATATGGAGGACTTTTTTATCTTTTATATCAAAATCAGTAACAACTTTTCCGCCATCTGTAAGGACAGCTTTCAAGTCCTTATAAATTGTAATATGGGGCTTGTTTAATATATGTGCTATTATGATGGAAAAGAACCAGTCCCTTCTTTCTCCGCCCGATATATAATCGCAGGACTGAAGCTCTTGATTTTGCCTGATAAAGTTAACCATTTCATCAATAAGCTCTTTGAATATTTTATCGTTATTATAATTTTCCAAAACCTTATCCAAAATCTTACCTGGGCAACCTATGATGTCCTTTTTTACTTCATCAATCAATTTAAGTAAGTTGTTGGCTTTTTCCTCACTTCCATATAGAAAATGGGTATTTATGTAATAGGGGCCTATGGCTCCTGATGTATACCAAAAGGGCTTATCCTGAGGGCATACCCTCAATGCTTCGGTTTCAAAAAGCCATGAAACCAGTTTATCTCTGAAATTATTCATTTTTATTCCTCCCATTTCAATTATATTAGACTTCAATATTATACAAAAAGTTTCCTTAATCTTAAATTTTTATCTCTGTCTGTCTTCAAATTGTTTTTCGTATTGACTCCACCACTCCTGGTTGTAAATTGTGCTCATTTCTCTGCTTAAATGTGATGCATCACCCTCCATCACAACTTTGTAGCTGCCATCCTCATAATCAATAACAGTAACCGATGTGTTGTCGTACCACTTTATATTGACCATCTCTTCCAGCTCGCAGCCCTTAAATCTGCACATCATAGCCTTTATAGCAGTCCCATGGGTAACGATGCATATGTTTTTACCTCTATTGTTATCAATGATATATTGAATCTCTTTTAAAAGCCTTTCTTGAAACTCTTCCATTGATTCACCATTTGGCATCCTGTGAATATGGGGCTTTTTCTCCCATGTTTCATTTTCGTGAGGCCATATACTCGCAAGCTCATCCCATTTTTTACCTTCCCAATCTCCGCCGTTTATTTCCTTCAGCTTGTCCGTCCTGATTATGGGAAGACCCTTGATATCCGCTATATATTGTGCTGTTTGAAGGGTTCTTTTGAGGCTGCTTGAGTATATTACATCAATTTTCATGTTCCTAAGCCTTCCCGCCGCAAGCTCTGCCTGCTTATGGCCCTTATCGGTAATGGGCGAGTCAGTCCATCCATGAAACTCCCTGTATAGATTCCCTTCAGCTTCTGCGTGCCTTACAAAAATCAGCCTTGTTTTCATCTATTCCTCCTACTTGTTCCCGCATCCACATCCTGTAGATGTATCATTTAGTTCTAGTGTTCCTATTATATCCTTTACACTACTAATATTATACAAATCAAGATATTTCTCTATTCCTTTGACAACATCGATGCATGCTGTAGGATTTATAAAATTCATGGTACCTACCATAACGGCACTTGCTCCTGCCAACAGGAACTCTACAGCGTCTTCTCCCGTTGATATTCCACCCATTCCGATAACGGGGATTTTAACCGTATTAGCAACCTCATAAACCATTCTAAGTGCAATAGGTTTTACGGCAGGTCCTGAAAGCCCTCCAAAGTTCTGTGCCAATATGGGCCTTCTTTTATGAATGTCAACAGCCATTCCGAGTATTGTGTTTATAAGAGACAAGGAATCGGCACCGGAATCCTCGGCAGCTTTAGCTATTTCCTTTATATTCGTAACATTGGGTGTCAGCTTGACTATAAGAGGCTTTTTGCAATATTCCCTAACCCTTTTTGTCACCTCTGAAATGCCTGCACAGGTATTTCCAAATGCGACCCCGCCTTGCTTTACGTTGGGGCATGACACGTTGAGCTCTATTGCATCTATGTCCGCATCCTGAAGGGTTTCTGCCATTTTACAATAATCTTCAATGGTGTTTCCTGCAATATTTGCAATAATCGCTGTGTTGTATTTTCTCAAGAATGGTATTTCTTCTTTAATAAAGTGCATAACGCCAGGATTTTGAAGACCTACGCTGTTTAGTATGCCTGCTGGCGTTTCAGCAATCCTTGGAGGCTTGTTACCTTGCCTTGGGTTTAATGTAAGACCTTTTACAGAAACCCCTCCAAGGCCGTTTAAGTCCATATACTCAGAGTATTCTCTCCCAAACCCAAAGGTTCCCGATGCGGCTATTACCGGATTATTTAGCTTAAGACCACCAACCGTAACTGAAAGATCGGCTTTTTTATTTGTATTATTCATATTCTCCCTCATTTTTAAGTTATACTTTTTCCACTCTATATAATAACATTTAATTTTGCTACTATCCATACAGTTAACAAATTTATTGTAAAAAAAACTTTTATCTGATACACTCAATCCTGACGCTGTTGTTTTTTAGATATACTACTCTCAACATTTATACTTCTTATCGAACAATATTACGGAGGAGGATATTATTGTTTAATATAAAATTCTTCAAAAAACAAAAGCAGGAAAACGATCCTTTAAGAGATATAATTGCTAAAATTCATAGAGGTGACTTTGCTTTGAAAGAAAAATTCATAAGCGATTACCGTCCCTTTATACTTCAGTCAGTCTCCAGAGTCACAGGCAGGTACATAGATCCCGCTAACAGTGAAGAGTACAGTGTAGGCCTTATGGCCTTCGATGAGGCAATAAACTGTTATGACGAAAACCAAAGCAGGAACTTTTTAAACTTCTCGGATCAGGTAATACGACGAAGAATTATTGATTTTTTAAGGAAAAACAGTAAAGCCCAGGTAGAGTATCCCTTTACTTATTTCGAGAGTGAGGAAAACAATAACTTTGAGGAGAAATATCTGAAGGTGGATTATGATACATCCACAGACAATGTAGAGGTTGAAGAGGAGATAATCGCCTTCAAAAGAGAGCTTATGAGATTTAATATATCCCTCTCGTCCCTTGCTTCCTGTGCACCAAAGCATAAGGATTCAAAGCAACTTTGCATAAAACTTGCACGGCTTATTGCAGACAACCAACTTCTGTATGACAAGTTTATGCGAACGGGTAACATACCTATAACAGATCTGATGAAAATCACAAAAGTTTACCATGGCACTGTTGAACGCAATCGAAAATTTATAATAGCAATGGTGCTTATAATTAAGAGCAACCTTAATATTCTTCAAGGTTATGTTCGTGATGTGGAAGGAGGTGGAAGGTATGAGTAAAGGAACTATATTGGAAATGGAAAATGACAGTGTACTTGTTATGACTGGGGATTGCGATTTTATTAATTTAAAAAGAAAGCCCGGAATGTTTGTAGGTCAGCAAGTACAATTTACTCCAATTGACATCAAAAAAGAAAGAAAGCCCGTTAAATTTCTGATGCCACTGATTGCAAGTGCTGCTGCCATTATATTTATAGTTTTCCTGTTTTTTATATTCTTCCAGAAATCCTCAGATAGCGGCCTTGAAGGAATTTATTCATTTGTGGATCTTGACATCAATCCAAGCATTGAATTGATGCTTGATAAGGATAACAAAGTCCAAAAAACTCTTTCATTGAATGATGATGCCCAAAAGCTTCTAAAGGGTTTGGATTTTAATAACATGTACCTTGAAAAGGCAATTACTGAAATATTGGCAAAATCTGAGGATTTAGGCTATATAGATATGGAAAACAATCATGTTCTAGCTTCTGTTTCATTGAATGACGAATACACTTACTACGGAAAAGATATCGAAGAACAGAAGAATTATATTGATGACCTTGTTAGGGAGCTTAAAATATCTCTTGAAGACAAGACAGACAAATACTTAGTTACAAAAGCCTCTCCAATCCTTAAGAGGAAGGCTTCCAAAAACAATCTGTCAATAGGACGTCAAACATATTATGAAAGCATGAGAAAAAACGATGAAGATATAACCATCGATGAGGCAAAGGTTCACGATGTTTCAACTATGATCGAGAATTTACGCGGTTATGATAACGGGGATGAAAGTGATGATACAAAAACGCCGGACAGGGTTACACCAACAGCAAAAGGAAACTTAAAACCTACTTCGTCGTTAAGAGCTTCATCAACACCCAATCCTACACCTAAGAATACAGCAACACCCAAGCTTAAGCCCACTCCCACTGCTATAAAGGTTGTTTATGATAATAATACACTGCATATTTCAGGGTCGGTTAAAAGCGGTAAGGTTTTACTTAAATGGACACCTATGGAAGACCAAGACTTCCAATACTATAAGGTTGTAATTTCAAAGGGAAACTCAAAGCCTAAGTATCCTGATGACGGCTACATGTATGTAATAACAGATATAAATGCGTCCAGTATCAGCATAGATAAGTACTCCCAGTATAATGGGGGCGACTTTGGAGGCAAGATAATTCCTGGTGAAAAATATTACTTTGCAATAACAGCAGTTTTCAAAAACAAAAAGATACACAGCAATGCCGTTTCGATGAAATACCCCGGAACACCTACATCTACTCCTACTCCTAAGCCCAGTACAGGGCAAAAGCTTACTGCAAAGGTAGGAAGTGACAGCATAAACCTATCATGGACACCGAACACAAGGAGTGGATTTGTGTACTATAAGGTTGTTATATCCAAAACCAACCCACACCCTGTGTACCCTGAGGATGGTTATATGTGGTATTCCACAAATGAAACCTCATATGTTGTAAGAAGCTCAAACGGTTATAATGGAGGAGATTTTAACGGCCAGCTGATATCAGGTCAAAAGTACTACTTCAGCATAACATATGTGTATAATGACACAAAAATAACCTCTAATACTCTATACCTGACATATCCTTGATGTTGTAATTCGGAAATTATTAGGCAGGCAATTCATTTGTTAATGATTTGCCTGCTATCTTTTTAATCTCTAAGAAACTATGGATTTATCAATAGTCACACATAAGGTTCACAAAGGAATATTATGTTATATAAAGACATTAGTGGAGAGGTTTTTATGTTAGGCCATATTACTTTATTTCTTATTAATACCGCTATTATATCAAATATAATAATTCTGCTGTCAATTGTACTTGGTGTTCTTTTAATATACATATTTATATCGAAAATATACAGATACATTCCAAAGTCTATTTCTTTTCTAAAGAATCTTTTCAAAGGTGTTTTTTACAGTCTGGATTCGGGAGAATTGGAAACAAATTATGAAATAGAAAAGACTATTGAGTTTGCAGGCTTTTCATATGATGAGGAGCAAGATATGTACTATTCCAATAAAGATTCCTGGCAAAGGAAATTCGGATACTGCCGTTTGTATGACGAGGCCGCAGCACCATTCGGAATGATTGTAGACTGTGATCCTATTAAATTTGAGTACGCCGGTAAGAGGTGGCTTATTGAGTTTTGGAAAGGTCAATATGATTTGACTACTGGCTGTGAAATCGGAGTTTATACTACCGATAAATCTGACTTTAGTATTCCCAATATTTTTACCGGTACTTTTTATGATTGCGTCGATGATGAAGACCAATTATACATGGAATTTACTCTAAGCAAATTTGGTGAGATTTTGTTCCATAGAGGGGAAAAGCACTGGTGGTTAACCGGTTTCAAACTTGGTGAATTTTCAGAGCCATATGAACTTATTATGGATATATCAATTACCCTCAAGGATAAGGAAATGCTAGACGCATTTGTTGGTGGTCTCAGGGAAGCAAATTACTCAGACAAAGAATTCGATATTGAGGGCAATACAGTTTTTATCAAATATGTATTCCCCCACACCCAGCAGCCATTGTCAAGGATCAAACAGGCAGAATGGATTATACAAAGAAAAAACGAAGCTATGTGTGAAAAGTTTGTTGAAATTACTGCCGGCTGCATGAATATGTCCGAAAAGCTAAATGCATTAAAGGAACAGTCTCCTGATTTGTATAAAAAGATATTGCATCCAGGCAAGTCATCAGCCATATTTGATGTCTATAAAAAGATTAAAAATTATTTGGATTAATAAGATTTTTAACATAAAGATACCGATCTGTAAAGTTATATATCAGTTCGGTATCTGTTAAACAGGAGTTATTAAAATGTATGAACTAGAAAGAATTTCAAAAGTGTTTGAATCGGCTGTGGAGATTCCTTTTGACGATTTTTCCAGGATTGCCATAATAAGCGACTGCCATAGGGGTGATGGAAGCTGGGGGGATAATTTCTTAGCTAACAAGAACATTTATTTTGCAGCCCTAAATTTTTATTACAATAGTAGCTACACATATATAGAGCTTGGTGATGGTGATGAGCTTTGGGAGAACAGCAAGTTTTCCGATATAATTAATATTCATATTGATGTTTTTAACAAGCTGGCTCAGTTCTATAAAAAAGGCAGACTGCATTTTCTTTATGGAAATCATGATATGATAAAGAAAAGCCAAAGCTTTGTTAAAAAGAATTTGTATTATTATATTAATGAGCTAGACGGAAGGTTTATATCTTTATTTAAAAATATCAATATTCATGAGGGTCTTATATTAAAGCACAGTATCACTAATGACAGAATATTTCTTACCCACGGACACCAGGCAGATTTCTTTAACGATAGGCTGTGGAGGCTTAGCGGTTTTTTGGTTAGACACCTTTGGAAACAGCTAGAATTATTTGGTTTTAGAGACCCGACAAGTGCTGCCAAAAATTACGACAAGCAAAAGTCTGTTGGAAAAAGGCTGATTGAATGGGCCAGAATAAACAAAAACATACTCATAACGGGACACACCCATAGGTCTACATTTCCTGAAGTTGGTGAACCTCCTTATTTTAATACAGGCAGCTGTGTACACCCTCATGGTATAACAGTAATAGAGATTACTAATGGTACTATTACCCTTGTAAAATGGCAGGTTAAAGCCAGGAGTGACGGAACCTTGTATATAGGCCGGAATACAATGGCAGGTCCTAGAAAATTAAAGGATTATTTTAATAATCTAAAATCCAATTTGAGTGAGAATGAAATGACGAAATGATTATTGCAAAACATTTAGATTGTTATCGTAAGAAATTATGGTATATGATACACCATAATTTCTTACACATCAAAATAAATTTATCCTCTGCCTGGGTTATACCATGAATCCATAATCTTTTTAGCCTCTCCCGCTTTTTGATCAAATGTCTTTTCTTCACCCATATACGTAAATACTGTAACTGTGTTAAGGTTTTGGAACAAAGTTAGCTGAATTTTGGTAGCCTTCTTTGATTCGTCATCAATACCCTTTATTGTTATTCTTATTGCGTCTTTCCCCTGAAACTTCAATTTTTCTTTTTTTATCACCTTGGAGTTTATTAATATAGTTTTAAAGTTCTTTTCAAGCTCAAGGCTTATATCGTTAAGTAATGACTTATCAGTAGTTTCAAAATATAGAATATCCGGCATAACACTGCACCACTTCTTGGGATCTTTAGGATCTGTATATGAAATCATAGGATCTGTTTCTATCATACTTGGAAAATTCCACTCTTTGGGAACTGTCATAAAAAACCCGTCAATATGATAATACTCTGTACTGCCTTCAGGCACTGTATAATAATTATTGAGATCCTCAGGAACAGGCACGGATGTCACCGATTCATCCCTGTTAACTACAATTGACCTTGTCAATTCATATGACTTTTTGGTACCGGAATCATTTATGTTTCCCTTTACTTTAATCTCTATTTTATTAAGTCTACTAGAAGAAGCATTGTATTCCATTTGAACCTTGGATGTGCTTGTTTTGTCCTTTAAAACATCCATTTCATTGGCACTTGTCATAGCAACTGCATAATATAATGTATCCCCCTCAATCACAATCCTGCCTTCATTTTTCTCTTTCACTACCAAACTTGCCATGAAAGCATTTATAGAGCTGTTATCATTATTATTGCTATCGATGTCTTCAACATCAACATCACGAACTGTTTTGGATGCCCTGAGCCACTTTTGGTGAACATCAGGTCTCCTATATATATATTTATCATTTTCAAAATAGTCAATATAATCCAATTGACCGCCTACATCAATTGTAGACTTTGTAAATTCTATATTTTTAACCGGATCCTTTTTGCTTTCATCCTTTATGGTATACACATTTTTACCGTTATGTAATAATGTATCTGTAGTTGTTTTAATTACAACACTTTTACTGGAAGCCTCAGATCCAATTATACCGGCAACTTCCTTATACATTTCCTCATCACAAATAACCACACTGTTTGTATAGCCATCCCAGAAAACCAGCTTTGACAGACTTTGTGCAATAAATCTTGCAGGTATGTATGTGCTGTTTTTATATATCACAGGCTCTACATCAATTTCCACCTCTGCCCCATCCACTACTGCCATTTTGTCTCCGATGGCCAGGCTTATTTCTTTTGAATCCTTTAAAACCTTTATTGTCTTATTAGTCTTATCCCATACGATATGTTCTGAATCATTTTGAACACCCAGCGAAACAAGCAAATCCCTTAAACCAACTAAAGTTCTGCCGCCATAGTTTATAGGTGTACTGGAAGGCTTTAACTGCGTGCCGTCAATGATGATTTTAAGAGTAGGTATCTCCTTGATAGCAGCTTTTTGCTGTGCATGTGAAGTTACCCCAAAAATGCATACTGTAATAAACATTACGGCATATAAAAGAGTCTTTTTCATAAACTATTCTCCCCTTTATTAATAAATGAATTAATTTGTGCCTATTTGGCAGCTTATAACATTATAAAATAAAATTAGGCTTTTTAAAACTATTTTTTAATATTTATCTAAATATTGACAATTTATCAAACTGTGATATTATATAATAAATAGTTCGATAGTTATAAAATCGTAAAAAGGTTGTGTATGGTTTGGATACAAAAAAATACTCAAACATACTGAAGGCCCTTTCCCACCCCCACCGTTTGGAGCTGTTTCTTGAGATTGCAAAATGTCAGGAAAAAGACTTCGAGAACTGTGAATGCCTGATATCGGAGGTTACAAAGTACTTTAAAATAGGTGCACCTACTATATCCCACCATTTAAAGGAACTGTCCAGTGTGGGGCTTATAATTACCGAAAAAAAGGGTAAATATTTAGTCGCCAGGGTGAATAAAGAGGTTTTGAGTGAATTGGGAAGTTTATTTAATAAGCAATTTTAGGCTTATATGGTATAAAACAGTTAAATTTTAATATTATTTATCGAACAATACTTCGACAGTTATGAAAGTGTAAAAATGAAAGGAGAAAAATATGAACACAACATTATACTATTTCTCAGGAACCGGTAACTCATATTACATTGCAAAAGAACTCCATAAGCAGCTTAAGGATTGCAGACTCATAGCTATTACAGAAGCATACAAGGATATAAAGATTACTCCCGACTCCCAAAAGGTAGGCGTTATTTTTCCTCTGTATTTTCAGAGTATGCCTAAGGTAGTTATGGAATTTATAGAAAAATTGGACTTAAAAAATGTTGAATACCTATTTGCTGTAGTTACAAGGGGTGGAATCGCCTTCCAGGGAGGGGTTTTCAGCCATCTTAAAAAAGTTTTGGAAAATAAAGGTACAAAGCTCTCAGCAAGTTTTTATATAAGAATGCCTGAAAATTATATACCAAATTTTAAAGTTCCACCTATAAAAGTTCAGGAAAGAATGTTTAATGAAGCATCACAAAAACTAAAAATAATTTCTGATTACATAAATTCCAGTGCCAGAAGACAAGAAAAAGAGATTTTGTCATTCCTAAGGGCATCGGTGCACAACAAGTTTATAGAAAGACTGAATAAAATCGATGAGGGATTTAAAGTAAAAGACACCTGCAATTCCTGCGGTTTATGTGAGAAAATTTGCAAATTCAACAACATCAGATTGGATGACGGAAAGCCCTTATGGCAGAATAACTGCCAGTTCTGCTTGGCATGTATTAACTACTGCCCTAAAAGATCAATTGAATACAAAAATTCCACAATAGGTAAAGACAGGTATAACCACCCCGATATACCCGCTTCGGTGTATTTGAATATATAAGCTTTGTACATCTAGTTTTACACCTATTCAACAATTTTACTGTATACCATGTTGAACATTATCAAACAATATGGTATTATTTTTTTATGCACATTAAAAATTTCTAAATAGGGGGTTTTAAACCAGTGGTACTAAAGGTCGATCAATACAAGAGACTGCAATTATATCTAACTATTTTTATGCTGTTATTTGCCATTAGCGGACAAATTTGCTTTTCAATATTTAAAGATGTGAGTTTAGGTATTTGCTTATATTTGTTTAGTTTTTTATCGGTAGTTATAATTTCTCTATGCTGCAGAAAAGCCAATCAGGATAAATCTTTAAATTTTAGAGTGGAAAAGAATTATAAATTTAAGCTTTATCTGCAAATAGCCGCGTTAGTTCTTTTTGTGTATGTTATTTATACAGCATATAGCAAAAAAGATACTTTCCTAACATTTTTGATTTGGTGCTTACTTCTTATTCTATACGTTTTTTCATTTTTAAATGTCAGAGATACTATAAAAAAGATCAATTCAAGGTTGAGAAGCATACACCGAATTGATTGGTTAATAATGACAGGCATCATGCTGCTTGCATCGTTTCTTCGCATATACGAACTCGGAAGTATTCCAAAACCAATTAATCAGGAAGAAGGCTTTGCAGCCGCTGGTGCCATGGATGTTATTAACGGTACTATGAAAGGTCCTTTTGAGATTGGTCCTAAAACTGTTTGGGGATGGACTTACTATTCGGGGCTTTATTATTATGGGCATGCTCTATTTGTCAATATCTTTGGGCTCAATATGACTGGCAACAGAATGTTCGCTGCGGTTTCCGGTATAATAGCTGTGTTGATTACAATGGCAATTGCAAGGGCTGTATTTAATAAAAGAATCTCCTATATATCCGGTGTTTTGGTTGCCTTAATGGGTGCACATATACATTTTAGCAGATTTGGTTTTCCTTTTATTCAAAATGCGTTGTTTGGTGCAATTGTAATACTCTTGTTGGTGATGTGTGAGAAAAAAAGGTATATGTACATATTCGCTCTTGCAGGTATATCAATAGGCATAGCTCAGTATACCTGGTCCGCTGCCAGAGTTCTTATAGCCGTTGCTGTTTGCTATCTGATCTTCAAAACTATACAGGAAGGAAAGTATTTAAAGAATCATATTATGCATATATCGGCGATGATTATCGGTTTCATATTTGCCTTCATGCCGTATATTGTTCCATTTCAAGATAAAATCCCCAACTTTATAGAAGGAGCAAAGCGAGACTTTATTTTTGGCGGCTTTATGTCGCCGCATAAGGATCAGGTGCTAACCCTTTTAGACAAGCTTGTTTTATTGAAGGATTATTCAGTTCAAGCTTTACTAGAATTTAATTTCTATCCTGATATAGGTTATTGTTATGCGGGTCCCGGCCCTATGCTTCCGTTTGTTACATCCATCCTGTTTGCTATAGGACTTTTTTATCTCATAACCATGTGGAAAAAACCCAATTCCATGATTCTATTATTGCTATTTTTTGGCACAATAGTTGGGCTGGTAGCTATGACAGGACAACCAAGCTACCAAAGGGCAGTAGTTTTGCTATCTCTGCCGCCAATATTTGCAGCACTTGCAATAGATAAAATCTGTTATTTTATTTCCAGTAGATTTACTTTCAAAAAATCATATTTGACTGTTGCTCTGGCAGTTCTCCTAACTTATGTTGTCTTTGAAAATTATAATGATTATTTTAATGTACTTATAAAAAAATCACAGGATAATCCAAATAGAATTTCAAGAGTTGCGGAATATATCAAGACTGCGGACCCATCGTACGAAATATATATGCCTGATCTGGACTTGCACGGACAATATTTGATAAATATATATTTAGGCAATACCGATAGAGTACATTACGGGCAGATTGATACAGTTATCAGCAAACAAAAAAGCAACCCCAATAAAAAATCAGTATTCATTTTATTTGAAGGCGTTACCGGTAAAGCAAATATTATAGAAAGTGCCTATGCAAAACATAATTCTCATAATCTAAACGGTGATGATAATATAAAGATTTTTACCGTAGAGTAGATGGCATTGAATACATCATATTAAAAAAAGGCTGCATTGAGATTAATCAGTGCAGCCTTAAAAACATATAAAATTAGGTAGGTATAAGTATTGCAATTACCATTTGCAAAATTCAGGAACAAACATCACCCATATTAAAGTGTTAACAATCATAATGTTTATCCCTAAATTAAAATTCGTCTGCTCATAATTATTATGTCGTTATTTTAAAATTTTGTATTAAGTCACAAATCTACTCATTAGGAGCCTGTACAATGGCATGGTATATACCGCCTGAAGAGTTGTTTGGAAGAATATATTGGAATACTATATCCGCTTCTCCGAAAGCCGGTACCTCAACCTCTTTTACAAGTTTTATAAGCTCCTGCTTGTAGACCTGCCTATTAGGGTCCATATCTTTTAAAGCTTCTCCCTCAGGTGAAAATATAAGTGCCTGCTGATAACCGCTTCCTGCAACTACAGATCCTAAATAATAGCTTACCTTTCTATCTTTATCGGTGTTATTCTTAATGTGTATCTTTTCATTGTACCAGATACCCCAATTCCCCAGGTTTGTCAGATACTTTGCTCCTTCAGGAAACCTTAATGTCGGTGAAAGCAGAAGATCAGCACCGTTATATTTTTCTTTAAAGGTGAACATATCACTTATTATTGCTCCCTCATTCTTATCAGACGTAATATTGGTTACCCATCCCGGAAAGTTTTCAAAGTTTCTGTTCCATTTGTTTTCCTTAGCATTGTACAACGGATATGATACTACCAGAGGAGTATTGTCTACATCCCAGTCATTAATGCTGACGCTTAGATCCAGGTTTGTGACAGGGTAAGTATCTGTTGTGCCTCTGTACTGTCTTGCTGAAGCTTCAAAAGGAACCTCCGTAAATGCATCCACCTTTGAAGGCTCACTAAAGTAAGTCGGGCTGTCCATTATGCATACAGTTACTTCCAAAACCTGATCTGTGTCAAATTCAGCCATTGCATTCACAAAGTCACCCCAGGTTTGACTTGCAGGCTCCATGAGCAATGTGGGATTGTCAAAAAGCCAAAAGTAACCTCCCGGTTCAATATCTATGCTTGATTGATTACTTAAAACATATTCTCTTAGTGCATCCTTCATGAATATACTGCCATGGGATGGAACCGAACTTATGCCTTTTTTGGATATAACTACGTGGGCAACACTCTGGGTCTTGTTGTGCAATAGCACTCCAAAATGCTTGGGCTTGCTGTTTGAAGTGACGTTCATGTGGTCAGCTATGAAAGCATTTTTTCCAATAACACTATCCCTACGCATTAATACACAAACAGGTTGGTTATTCACATGATTATCCATAACAGATTCAGGGAAATTGCTGTAAAGCAATGTTCCCGGCTCATCATCTCCCTGCACATACCTGGCTGTCGGGTAACTCTCATCTTTGGACTCGATAGCTAAGTAAGGGTCTGCCCACACGCCAGAATCATTATCGGTACCATCACCTGCATCAGTTACCTGCAATGTCAGTTCTTCAATACCGAATACGTTTACATCAATCTTTCTTTGCATGGAGTGATAATACCTTGATATATCGTTTGATATCACTTTACTCTCATATAAAAGCCTACCGTCTCCATATAATTTAAATATTACAGATCCGCCTTTGGTATACACCGAGTCATCCAGACCTATTACACTTGAAAAAATCATGTACTTTTTACCCAGAGGTATTTTTATAATCGAACCAGGTCTTTGCACAATACTATTTTTATATTCCACATGGCTTAGCTTAATTGGTTTGTTATCCATATTGATATAAAATTTTGTATTTACATCGTTCTGATATGAGTCTTTATCTATTAGATCAACAGCAAAGGTTGGGGCTTGTTTGTCCTTAACCTTGAACTTGTTAACTTCTGACCATGTTATATTGCCGTATGTATCTTTAACGCCCAATACAAAACGATAACTCCTGCCATATTGTATATCCAGCGGAGGTACTACATGCTCCCCCTCCTTAAGCGGTGTTATGTTATTTAGTATAACTGTCCCGTTTTCATCATCTGCAACCCTCAAAACATAGTTGGAAGCTGAGCTTGCTATGTTCCACATTATGGATGCATCGGACCTTTTAACATCACTTCCATTAGACGGGTAGGTTATTGTAGGTTTTTCCGCTACCTGGAAGTATTTAAGAGCAGTATAAGTAGTCTTCTTCTTAGCATCCATGACACCTACCTTATAGCGGTATTTTTCGCCCGGAGTCAGAAGCTTTGCAGGTATGCTGTATTTATTAACACCTTTTTTTATAGTTATGTTTTTTAATATAATCTTGTTGCTGCCTTCCTCAACAAGCCACAAGTAGTGGTCGGTTCCTTTATAGCTGTCCACCCACTCTATTGCTGCCTTATTTATTGCAACTACAGCATCTGTTGATGGATACTTTATCTTAATGTTTGAAGCTGTGGGATTTGGCAGGGGCGTAGGCTTGGCCCCGCTTGCCGCAACTCCTGAACATATATTGACACTCAATAGAACAAATAATAATACTAATAATTTTTTCATTGTTTTCCCCCTATAACGTAACAAAATCACACAGTAATTTTGCAACCTTTATAAACTTTACATAAGCTTCTCTATTAACACAAGAAGCGGCGGACAATTTGGCTGGTTTACAAACTCAGACCTTAATACGGAGTAATTCCTGCTGTCAATTGTGGTAATATAATCCATAAGTGCATCCTTCTCTTCAAAACCGCTGTCTCCACCGTAATAAACAACCAAAATTACAAGACCGTTTTTCTTAAGAAGCTCCATGGCAGCTTCAATTGCTTTTTTAGTAGTCTGAAATCTTGTACAAATACTATGATTCCCACCTGGAAGATATCCTAAATTGAACATGGCAAGTGATACCTGACCATTTACATATTTGCCCATATTTTCATGACCATCTTTTATCAATTCAACACGGTGTTCCAAGCTTTGGCTTTTAAGCTTCTCCTTGGTTTTTTCCAGTGCCTTTTCCTGTATATCAAAGGCATAAACCTTTCCTGTCTCACCAATAAGCTTTGCTAAAAAAACGGTATCATTACCATTTCCGGCAGTAGCATCAACCACCTTATCCCCTTCTTTTACTATCCTCTCTGCTATATCATGGGACTGTCCCAAGCAATTTTTAATAAGCTGCATTTTCTCCACCTTCTAGACTATTAGAATTATGTCCCTGATTATTTTTGCCGCTAAAAGTGCAGTCCTATCCGATTGATCAAAAATCGGTGAAACCTCCACCAAATCAAAACCCACAATATTAAGACTTTTCAACATTCCCACTGCTTTTAGCATTTCCCTTGAGGTTATACCTCCCGGCTCAGGAGTTCCTGTACCGTTTGCAAAAGCCGGGTCCACAACATCTATATCTAGTGTAACATATACAGGCCTATTTCCAAGTGTTTTAATAACTTGCTCCAATGGTTCAATAACATCAAACTTGAACATATTGGTGTTATCCTTTGCAAATTGGAACTCTTCCCTGGTGCCGGACCTTATACCCAACTGGTAAATATTTTTGCCAGGCATAAAATCAATAAGCCTTCTTATGGCAGACGCATGGGAATTCGGACATCCCAAATACCCTTCTCTCAGGTCAGCGTGAGCATCGAAATGAAGAACAATAAGCTCGTCACCATACTTTTTATGGACTTCTTTAATTACAGGAACACTTATAAGGTGCTCCCCCCCTATAAATATAGGAAACTTACCGTCACCCAAAATTTCTTGTGTCGAATCTCCAATAAGCTTCAAGCTCTCTTCAACATTTCCAAAAGGCATGTCCAGGTCACCGCAGTCAAAGAATGACTTGTCCGTCAAATCCTTATCCATATACACACTGTATTCTTCTATGCCAACAGATACCTCCCTGATCTTCTGAGGTCCAAACCTTGTTCCTGGCCTAAAGCTGCAGGTAAAATCCATCGGCACTCCAACCAAAACTGTTTTTGCATCGTTATAATCTTCACAACTTGCCATAAACTTAACCGGCAATGTTGATTTTCCATCCTTTAAACCCATCTTATCCTCCTTGTTATTCTCAACTGAATACTTTTATTCTGCAATCCATACCACCAGCACTATTCTTATAGCTTTTGTTTCAAGTCCATATTCATTCTGATCCAATTTTGATATGGTATATAACGGATTATTTATATTAAAAAATGTGGCCTCTGACCATTAATAGATAAATATACCTGTTTGCTTTTAGGATCTCTAAATATGTCTGTCAATTCATAGGAGAATTCAATCAACAGTCCTGATTCTTCTATATCTGCATTTTTCCAGCTGAATGTCCATCTGGATTTTAGGTAATCTACCATTCCCGGCCCCTGATGCCAAGTCCTGAGTTTTTCACTATTTACAGCCAATGCTACAATCTCACCTTAGTTGGACTTGATGGCAGTTAAAACCCGTATTTGCCAGCAGCTTTTTCTTGAACTAAGTTAGCACTAACAGCCTTAGTCTCCATTTTATCCCCCTCTTTTGCACTTTATTTCTTTATTTATTTGATTATCAACATTATATACCATATAGCCAAACGATGGAAACTGTTTGACCCTATTTTTATCGCATTATTTTATGACTTTATCTGTAAATATTATACCGTCCAAATGGTCTATTTCATGGCATAATACTCTTGCTAAAAGTCCTTCGCCAGAAACGACTATCTTTTCACCTTTGCGGTTTAACCCTTCTACTATAATTTTTTGGGGTCTTTTAACTTCACCATATTTTCCAGGCAAACTTACAGAGCCTTCAACACCTACCTGCTCCCCTGATTCACCTATTATTCTGGGATTTATAATTTCTATAAGACCTTCTCCTATATCCGCAACTACTATTCTCTTCAAAACACCTACATGTGTAGCAGCAAGGCCTATAGCATTTTCTTTTCTCATTGTTTCTATCAAGTCATCGAGGAATGTTAATATTTTATTATCTATAATATGTACTTCTTTAGCTACTTTTCTAAAGACTTCATCATCTAATTTTCTAAGGGTTCTCAGAGCCATTTAAAAGTCCTCCCACTTTCAATATAGTAAATCATGTTGATTGCTGACAAAGAACACTAGTCAGCTGCTCTTTGTACGTCTATTATATTATATGGTATTTTAGTATACAAGCAGATAATTTACTGTAATTTCCACAAAACAAACAATACTCAATGTTCTACTATTTTACACAAAAAGAAAATGACCCTATTGACTGGTCATATTCTTTCATTACTCCCCTATTGTCTTGTTGCCTTCTGTATTATGCTTGCTCAACACTGCCTCTCATTATAAAAACACATTGCTTTAATATTTTATATCATCTTCGTACATAAATCAACCATGTTTAACACAAAATCGTAAATAATTATTTACGTTAACTATATTATGATTTTTTCAAAATGACATTGATTTGCATTTGCTTCTCTTCCAAAGCTCTTTCTCTATATACAGTTTATGGAATTCTGTATCTCCCTTAATAAATTTTATTGTATATGCATCCTTTCCATTCTTGTAAGAAGGGTAGTAGAAAACAATCTGTGCTGGGTTCATGCCCATATTCGTCATTAACTTCTTTGACTCCGTCAAGATCAATAAAAATCACTGCATATTTCAAATTGCTTATTACTACCGTTTCATGTTTCATGATTCTCATAAGGTTTTCTTCAAGCATTATTCTGTTTCCCAAACCTGTCAGTTTATCTTTATGAGTCAGTTCATAGTTGCTAATGCTTTTCTCGTAAACCACCCACCAACAGGAAAACCGCTCACATCTCCACCTTCATATAAGGCATATTGATTATCTTTTAAGGCAATAATATAGGGTTTCCACTCCTTGTCACCAAGCTTATCCACTATCTCTGTACACTTATCCCATACATCTTGTGAAATGAGAATTGAGTCAAAATCTATCTTATCATCCACTACCTCTTTAGAAATATTAGAAACATCAGTGCTTAAAGACTGTTGAAGCAGTATATCGAATTCTATAGGGGTTTCATCTTCTACAGGTATAGTTAGATTATCATTCATGTCTTCTGCTTTAACGTTTAATGAGATGTTTTTTCCTCGTGTGCCGTTACCCGAGCAAAATGACCGCACTATATGAATGCTGTTTTCATCAGGCATTATTTTTTTAAAGGAAGAAATATCTTTTTCTTTAACAACCTTTACCAGATGTTGAACAAACTCAATTTCCTCATTAACTAAAACCTCCGTTACAGGTATATCTAAAGTTGGTTCGGCTATGCTAGTCGCAATCTCTTTGTGATTAAGTTCACTTCCACATCCTATAGCAAAGTAAGTGGAATAAAAAGTCCTAATATTAAAATTATAGTTTTTTTCATCTTCTCACCTGTTTATACCCATTTTTTAACATTTTTATATGACAATGTCAATTCTACTAGATTTCTTTTCTATTTTCTAAAGTAAGCCATATTGCAAACACAATTTCAAAAATAGTCATTATTCCTGGAAGAATAAATGTATGCTCTGATTTCAAGCTACTTCCAACACCAAGAATAACTATTGGTATTATAATGGACATTACCATATACGCTTTAGACCTATACAGCCATGAAAACGGTAACAAGTGTGCACCGAAAATTATTGCCAGGATCATTACCATTTTGCTTGGAGCTGCGGCATATGCCCACATAGCAATTAAAATGTATAGAAATTGATTTATAGAAAATAGAATTCCTAAATTATTTAGTGGGTTATCTTTCGCTGAAAATTCAGCTTTTATTATTCTTGAAATCAGAAATGCTAAAGGAACCAGCGGTGCGGTACAAAAGAAGGTAAATAGATTTCTGGTAAGAATATCTTTTATAGGTAAAAGCCATATAACAAAAATCCCCATCCATAATATAATCGAGGCAAGTATAAAGGATATACCTTTTTTATTCCTCTTTGCAATATCTAGTCTCATTTCATTAATTGTCATAATCCAATTATCCCCTTATATTAATTTAATCACTATTTCAAAATCCAGTTACTTCTATATTTTTCTCATCTAATAATCTATAAGATTCTCCACTTGTCTTCTGCACATCTTTGTCGACCATATAATAATCAATAAAATATTCTTTATCTGCAATATTATAAACATATTCTTTTTCCATGAGTTTAACAATAATATAACTTAATTTCTTTTCAAATTTTCCTCCATACACTAATAGATATTTTCCCTTTTTTGTTTCAATAACTGGCATTCCAATAGAACCAGAAGAATATCCTCCGCTAACAGATCTCAACATATTTTTTTCATTTATCTTAAACTGATAAAGTGCTAAATTTCCATCACTCATTGTAGATAATACTAGTTTTAAATCATCAATAATGGCTTCATTTCTTATAATGATTGTGATATTTGTAGGTTTTCCAACATTTTTGTTAGAAGTATTTATTTCATTTTCAATTGCGAGTTTAATATCCTTAGAATTATCTGAAATTGTGTATTGCTCTTCATATCTAGAATAAGAAGAATCACAGGTAGTAAATATAAATATACTCAAGAAGCATAGAAATAACACCATAATAATCTTTAGCATCATACTATTTAACATTAATTCCATCCCTTTCATGGTCTTAAATGAATTGTTAGTCAATATGCATCGACCCAAAATTTAGAAGCTATCGCCGTATCTAACATTAAATTTACTGCAGCACTTGATATTAAATCAATTTTTATCCATTTGCTTTGACGTATTATTTAAAGCAGAAATGTCCGATTTGATTCTACCTATTTTACTTAAAATGTTATCCGTTTTTCAATATATTCAATATATTCAATATATTCAATATATTTTAATATTTTTAACATTTAATCCACATTTGCACAACATTTAATATATATTTTACCAAACATCAAATAAATTTACTACATTTTTTAATATACATTAAATACCACTTCAAACTCCAGTTCATGCTCAATTGGAATGTTATTCATTCCAATTATCAGAATATTAGGCTTTAACTTGCGTGCGATTTTATATCGTGCACATGCCCGACGCCACTGAACCAGACCCACGAAGCCCTTCTTCTTTGGCACGCTTGCGTGGGTGAAGTGGTGTAGTGCGGATCTTCTACATGGAATGACCCGCAAAGCAATTCTTCATGCCCTTCTATCCGCACTTTTACGGGCATGTGTTGATATGTGGAGTTTCCTGCCACTTTCAAAATTAAATACCCTCTACTCGCACCTATTCCTTTATCAGATTTACATATATTTATTGATTCAGTTATGTCATTCCATAAAACCCGACGCAGGACGCGTCGGAACGCATGGAATTCCATATATCGTCTACATTTGCAAAGTCCACGATTTGGGCCCTCAAAGCCATTCTTCTTGGCGGAGCTCCGCCCTCAACGAGTGGATTTGGGCAGGATGACTACATGCCCTGCTCCAACATCATGCTACATGTTTTGCCCTTTATGCAAATGTGTTGGTCTCCGAAGTCCGTCAACTCTAAGCTTAAATTAGTACTACACCAAACCTCTTCGTAGTTCAGAATATATAAATAATACGAACAAAGTTTATCCAAGTTTCTCAAAAATCTTTTCTCAGATATATCATATCAACTAGCTGTACTTCACCTTCATAAATTGGATAGTTATAATTGTCAGTAAAAAAATTCTTAATTCGATGAGACTTTACAAATCCACAACTCTCATAAAAAGAAATAATAAACGGACAATCTCCAGTTCCAACAAGCATTGTTTTACATCTGTCTTTATAATATTCTAATATATATTTAATCAATTTTTTCCCGTAGCCTTTACTTTGATATTTTTCATATGTTGCTATATTCTTAAGTTCATATGTTTCGTCATCCTCTTGAGTCACCACACAGATACTTTTCAAGTCATCATCATATAGAGCAAACATATCCCCACGCTCTAAATATTTATCAATCATATCTTCTTGCTCGTCTGCTAGCAACAACAAATCAATAAATTGTTTCTTATTATTTGAAATTATTTTAATTTCCATAAACGCAATACCTCATAATCTCAATTTCGAGTTACCAAACAAATGTGATCTAAACTCATTTCAAAAATCACTTAAAGTTTGCACATAGTTAATAACGATTTCGGAGAACGTTCGCCATTTGCGGCTGTCGCTGAATCGGACCCCATAAGAAATACCCTTGGCGGTGCTTGCACCCGATGAAGCGATGCGGGCAGAATGACCTCATGCTCATACTCCAGAGAACTTTCTCCATGCTTTGCCCTTTATGCAAATGGACTAGTTACACGGAGTCAGGTGCCCCACGGAGCAAGAACCGCATGGATGCGGTGGCCTTAAACTATTCATCACTCTTTACTTATTTTAATAAGCAAAGTATATTAAGTATATTAAAACTTTATGATACTGAATTATCTATTCCAAATATCCAAGCTATTGCATTTGTTATTAGCATTGTTACAGTAGGGCATACAAACAATATAATATTTAACAAAATAAGCTTTATCCTATAAACACACTTACGTTTTTTAAGCAGAATAATAATGGTAATTGGAAAGCAACTAATAGTATTGGAACTATAACAAGGTTAAAAATTCCATCTCCACCCCAAAACCAGAACAAACTAAAATATATTAATAAATGATTTTTCTTTTGCAAAACTACATAGCCATTCTTTCAATATCGGTGCAAGGACACACCGTTCTGCTTGGTCTGTCGACTAACGTGTATATCTGAGACGTTGATGGATCGGACTTACAGAGCCCTTCTCCTTGGCGGAACTTGTTCCCGATGAATCGATGTGGGCAGGATGACCCGTAAGCATGCCCTTTACTCAGATACGTTGCTAGGCGAAGGACCATGACCCGCGAAGCAAGAGCCACACGTATGTGGTGGCCTTAATACATAACCCAAGTATAGTACTCATATATTTTTAGTAAATAATATTTCAAGGGCTTCGTTTTCAAGTAATAAACATCCAGCATCCTTATAACCTTGTTTTCTATAAAAAAACTGAGCTTGTTCATTTGCCAATGTTGATGTCATAACCCTTGTATATCCCTTTTCCTTCATAGCCTTTTCCCAATAATAAACAACTTTTGAACCTAATCCTTTTTGTCTATAGCTTTCATCAAAATACAACATATTCATAAATGGTGTATTATCCCAAAAGTAATTATATCTCAGCCACCCTACTAAATTGTCATCAACACGAATTGTAATTACTTCTTTTTCCCCAATCTTTTTTTCAAGCATTTCTTTACTTATATGTTTATCATTTTTTAAAAGATACTCTAAATCCACAAATTCAGCATATTTTATAGATATTCTCATAAAACCACCCCATAATTTTTTCTTGCAAAACCCTTCTAAAAATCATGCGACACAACGTCGCAATAACTCATGGTCTTTCGCCTAGCGTCCGCCATTTGCGGCCATCGCTGAATCGGACCCATAAGGAATACCCCTTGGCGGTGCTTGCACCCGATGAAGCGATGCGGGCAGGATGACCTCATGCTCATACTCCAGAGAACGTTCTACATGTTTTGCCCTTTACGAAAATGGACTTGTTAGGTGATGAACCATGTCCCCCGTAACGAGAGGACAATAGGATGTCGTCCCCTAGCATCTCATTTCATGAAAATCAATCGTTAATGTTCTTATTTATAGTTCTTCTAACCGATATAAGCATTGGATTAAAATACTTCCTCCAAAACTTGTTAGCAAATAAATTCCCTGTTTCAAAATCAACGTGTACACTTTTTATGTCATTTTTATTGCAATAGTCAAATACATTTTTTAACAGTTCTTTACCCAGTGCCTTGCCTCTGTATTCTGGCTGTATGTACGCACCTATCTCATCAATCAAACCGCTATTACTTACAGACAAATCAATAATATTATCCCTTTTAGATACACTTACATTAATAAATCCTATTGCTTTATTATCTTCCCATGCGATAAATACATTGCCTTTTTGTATAATTTCTAGTATTTCATTTTTTGAACTTTGGTCTCTTTTCAGGAAAAGAGGAGCTGAATGGTAGTATTGTCTTGATTCCTCTACCAAACTATATAATATTTCAACGTCCTGCAATTCGGCCCTTCTAATCTCATATGGTGAATTACTATATATCTTATTATCTGTGATGGTGAATGCATCAATTAAGTAAGAACCAAAACCCAAATCGTATAAAATATCCCTAAGTTTAGTATCATTATAGTTGATTGTCCACATATGATTATAGATATACGTATCTACCCACTCTTTGGAAATACTTTTATATAAAGATAAATATGCTTCTTCCTTATATTCCTCAACGGCAGCATGTGCTATTGATGGACAGAATACCGACTTTTCGCCATTAAACGGAAATTCATCATATGTTAAGTACCCAATTAAACTGTTATCTAGCTTAGCAACGATACCAGTTCTACTTTCAACCTTACGCTTTAAAAACTCTTCTATTTCTCTTGTGTTTTTTTTCCAATGATCAGGGTATGCTTCACTACTACAATGACGACCATATTGTTCTCCCCAAATTTTTAGGGCTTGGGTAATATCTGATTCTTGCATCCTGCTTGTAATAATCTTATTTATCATATTCTTCTCCTTTAATAATGCATTTATTACGATGTTTTTAAAATCCGCGACACGATGTCGCGGTCTATGCGTGGTTTTTCGCCTAACGTTTTGATTCACGATGTTCCTGAACCGGACCCGCAGAGCATTTCTTCTTTGGCGGCCTTTGGCCCGGTGAAGGAATGTGGCGAGTCCTTCTTCGTGTTCATGCTCCAGCGAACTGCTTCATGCCCCTTCTCACGAGCCCTTCCCCATTGTAATTTCATTCCGATCTTTTTAATAATAATGTTGTCCTATTAGCCGTAAAAAGCCCGCGTCAGCCCAGCTTAACGCACCACTTTTCACATAACGTCTCGTCTTCCCGCCGTCCCCAAGCCTTACAGGAGGTGCACCCAGTCTTAGATAGCTCATATCTTAGGTTAGGGGTGCCTCCGCCTCGGTTAGGCTTGGGGATATGTGGAGGGCATGCTTTTCGCCCGGAACGAACGGGAAGATTTTGTTCTCTGAAGTCCGCCGACACTATATTCCAAATGAGCACTATTAAACCCTTCACTGGGTGCAGAATATATAAAAAAACAGTTACTTCATCACCATGATTGCTTCAATCAGTTTGGATGATAAAAAAGTTGTACTACTCCGGAGGTAAATCTCTTTATATTAATAAGATTAAGCTCTATTCTCTGAGTTATATTACTAAACAAAGGTTTACCTGATCCCAAAACTACAGGGTGAACAGACAATCTATATTCATCAATAAGTCCTAAATTTATAAATGTTGTCACAAGGCTTGCTCCTCCATACAGCCAAATGTCTTTACCGGGTTCTTTTTTTATTTTTTCCACCTCATGCTGTAAATGTTCATTAATCAGTATTGCCTTTCCATCAATTTCTGTAAGAGTCTTCGAAAATACATATTTCCTTTTACTATGAACTAACTTCCAAATTTCTTTTTCTGACTCACAAGCCCCATCATCTGGAATATATTGTCCCCATAAGTCATAACTTTTACGACCATAAAAAATTGTATCTATACTATCCAAGAAATCGGTAAAACCCATATCTTGATCCATTATACACCAATCAACTTCTCCCTTTGGACCTTCGATAAATCCATCCAGAGTCACTGCCAAATCTAACACTATTCTTCTCGAATTTACAATATTCAACATAGAGTTTTGCTCCTCTCTAAAACTGTATTTGAGTTCATTTTATGTGTAATATCAAACAAAATTTAACTTGATGCCTTTTAAAACATCACTTAAATCAGCACTTTATTTAAAAGGATTTCAGAGAACGTGTACATTTGCAAAGTCCATGAGTTGGCCCCTCGTGGGCCACGCCCTCAACGAATGGATCTGGGCAGTCACGGTAGACGTGCCAGTTACCCAGCACACCCCGTACAGATCCCAGCGTGCGGAATTACCGCACCGGGCTCTTCAATTACACTCGCTTCCGCTTCAAACAAAACAATAATCTTCAATACTCAATTGCTTGTACAAACTTTTCTTTATCCTCGGTTTTATCAATCCGTAGTGTTTCATCTTTTCCTTGAATTCTTCAAAAATAAAGCTTTTCCTTTGGCTTCTTCTATTCATCCATTTATACAACGTCCTAACAGCTATATCATAAAATCTGTTGATTTTATGGCTATTTCCTTATATAGCATAATAATTAAAATAGCCTTTCAACTTCATATTCACCATTTCCACTACCATTTTGATTCTTTTATTCCTGTTTTTCTTGCACTATGTTGCAAAGGCTTTTAATGATTTCGTCATTCTTTTGGGATTCGTTTCCCTTCGTATATAGTCCTTTCCCTTTCTCGATAGCACCCACCTGAAATCGAATCCTAGAAAACTGAATTTAGTATTTAAATGCTTCTTAAATCTTGAGAATACCACCATCCCAGTCTTCTCTTTTGCCAGTTCCAAACCAAATTTCTGCAGTCTTGCTCCTAATATGTTCATTAGGCTATTTGCATCACTTTTGTTTCGGAATCCACAGATAAAATCATCAGCCGATCTGCAATAGTAAGCCTCAGCTTCACACTTCGGCTTTATTGCTTTCTCGAACCATAAATCTAATACATAGTGTAGGTAAATATTCGCAAGTATCGGACTTATTACAGACCCTTGCGGGCATCCATTGAATGGCTTTTCTATTTCTCCATCTTCGGTCAATACTGGTCAATACTCCTGCTTTTAACCATTTCTTTATAAGCCTTATGAATTGCTTGTCCTTTATTCGTACTTCCAACATCCTTATTAACCAGGTTATGGTCTATGTTGTTAAAGAATCCATTTATGTCTGCTTCTACTACATAATTATATTTACCTCTAAGCTCTTCTTTGATGGCGTCTATAGCTTGATGTGCATTCTTCCCTGGTCTATATCCAATAGCTATCGTTAATAAAGTCCTGCTCAAATATAGCTTCCAATATATCGGAGACTGCTCTTTGGATTATCTTATCTCGTAATGTCGGCAATCCTAACGGTCTTTTGTCATTTTGCCCTTTTGGCATCCAAACTCTTTTTACCAACTTCGCTTTGTATTTCTTGCTTTTGAATTCTTCTACCATCTCTTCAATATTTTCTTCAATGTGTTCTCTGAATTCCCTTGCTGTTTCTTTATCCACTCCAGCAGCTGAACTTTTGTTAATCCTCTTCCACGCCTCATGCAGAGCTTGTTTGTTTATGAGTTCGTATAAGTTGCCAAATTTGTATTTCTTATCTTGTTTTGCTTTAATTGCTATTCCCAGCAGTGAGGTTTGCATTGTTTATCCAGTCCCCCAGTCCGGACAATGTTTCCTTTGCCAGCTACGTGTTCAAGTTTTCAACATCTTCTCTCTATACATGTCACGTTCTTTGACCCCGACAGATCCTCCTGATTCTTGCCTTTGCAAATCCATTGTGTTGACTTCTGTGTCATCCACCACATCGTCATTTGCATTTAACGAGTTTACGGGGCTTAATATGCTTCAGTGAATACGGTTTCCCTTTTTACCTACATAGTTCTCTTTGTACGCTTCATTTAACTGTTACCAGCTTCAATGCAACACTCGATATAGGTGACTGGCTAGGCCTTCCCAACAGGGACTTTCACCCTGCAAGATGATGTTGAACTTGGCTTGACGCACGAATGACCTCATGCCCTGCTCCACCGGCATTCTGAATGCTTTGCCCTTTATGTAAATGGATTGTTAGTCGAAGTACACCGCCCCCTTGTTCAGAGAGAGCCATGGACGGCTATCCCTCAGAAAAACTTCATTTTACTATTCACTATCAAATTCTGAACTGTATGGGTTAGCATATAAGTCAATTTGAATCTCTGTGCCAGTTTTTGCACAAAACTCAATTACATCTTTTTTAAAGCCTAAAGCAGGAGTATTTCCATTCTCAATCTTTGGAACTTGCATAAGGATAAACCAGCAATCATACCGTTCTTTTATTAATAGCAACTCATCAACTTTAGACAATAATGGTGCTACTACTATTTCTGCCTGTTCGTCAGCTAACAATGTTTCAATATAACCAGTCCCATATTGCCAAGCAGCCCAATCATATAAACCTGGACCATGCTTTTTCTTTTCACCTATTGAATGACCTCCTGTATTCTTTATTCCTAGAATACTTGACACCTCATCAAGATTAATATCGCCAATAATTGTAAAATACGTCATACAAACTGTTTGATCCTTCATTTAAGCCCTTACCTCTTTATAATAATCCTTCAAAGCTCTTCTCGTACAATCCGCACATGGATGTGCGGTTTTCGGTGTATTTCGACTAACGTCCCGCGTCTCCGACGGCCTGGAAGCTTACGGCGACGTCCGTTAGCTTCCAGGCCGTGACTGAGTCATTCTTCATGGAATGACCTCGAAGAGCCTTCTTCATGCTCTTTCCCTCGAAGCCCTTGCGGAGACGCCTTGTTATATGAAGTCGCAAGACCCTATATTCAGAGAACGACAGGACGTCGTTCCCTCAAAAAACGCTTATTTATTTGCTTCTTCAAATTCTTCTTTTGTTAGTCCGAAAAGAATCTCATCATAATATCTACCATTTGAATAAACCATCTGGCGTCTTCGTCCTTCTTCCTTACAACCTAATTTTTTCAACATTGTTCCTGATGCAATGTTTCCATCTAGAATACTTCCATAATATTTATTTAACCTTCTTTCATGGAATGCATACTTGAATAAAATTTTCATTGCAGCAGTCCCATAACCTTTGCCTCTGTGATTCTGATCTATTTGCATCCCAATAGAAAACGTTCCATTTCTTTCATCTACTGAATTTAGATTTAACCCTCCAACATTTACACCATCAAGAGTTTCAATAGTAAACATTATACGTCCAGTACCTGGTGTAAAATTTATAAACTTACATATCAAATCTTTAGCTTCTTGTACTGTTGGCGGAAGTTCAACTTCATAATCCAAAAGTCTTCTTGATTCTGAATCAAAGCGGTTATAGTAGTGCACTTCCCAATCCCCTTCCTCTACTGCTCGCAAACGGACTATTTCATTTTGCCAAAAATAATTTTGATAATTAATATCTCTCATCTTCAAACCTCCACTATATTTATACATTGTCAAGTAAGCCATACCTCAACCCCGCCATACGATATGTCGGTCAACCCTTGCGATTCCATATAACGTGTACATGACCGACGCCGTCTGAACTGGACCCCAGAGGATAACCAGTAAGTGCCGCTGTGTGGCCGGTGAAGCGGTGTGGTACGGTTCTTCTACATGGGATGTCCCTCGAAGCAATTCTACATGAATTTCTATCCGTACCTTTACGAGCATGTGTTGATATATGATGGACTTTGCCCAACTGGAGCCCTGGATGGCGTAGGCGTTTTTCTTCAGAGACTTTCCCTATAAACTTTTTAAAAATATGCTTGTTTCAAGCCCAAACTCGTCTATAAGTCTTTCAACAAATTCCCAACCAAGATTTTTATAATACTCAGAAGCATGTTCTGTTCTCAAATACAAAATATCATATCCAAGTCTACTTGCAATAGATTGAATTTCTTCAACTAAAACTTTTCCGATTCCTTTGTTCCTATATTCTTTGTCAACATAAAGACCTGCCAACCAAGGAGCATATTCCTTAGCCTTTAAATCATTTACGACCAATGATGCTACACCAATACAAACTTTGTTTTCTACAGCTACTACTGTTATTGGCAGAAACTCCTTTTTCCTATTTCTAAAACTCTCTTCAACTTTTTCGCAGGAAATTCCAGACCTAATTCCATCAATAAATTCATTATATATCCATTTTACAACTATATCCACATATTGTTTATTGTCACATAAATATTCAATCTGCATTCTATCACCTCTTGTAAATAAACCTTTTACAAAGACTTACTTAGAGAGCCAGGGCGGCGAGCAGCTCATAAGGGCAAAGTCTTTCATATATCGTTTGCATAAGAAGCCTTTGAGGGGTTCCCTTCCTTTTTTATAAAAAAATCCCGCAAGTCATTCTTGCAGGTACATTTTTAGTTTCTTTAGTTTCTTTAAATCAATTATAAATCCAGCTTCTATTAATAAATCCAATCCTATCAGACCATTTATATCATCATACTGAAAACTTGTAAAATCCAATGAACAATTATCTAAGACAAACTCACCCAGTTTTACTCTATCAATGGTCTTTACAAAAGCATGCTCTTTTTCACCTATTCCATAAGACGTGACTACCTCATCATCGCCGCTAACTTTTATACCAATATCATCTACAGCATCCTGAGAAATCAAAGTTTGTGCAGCTCCTGTATCAACCACAACATTATTTATTATCTTGGATTTGCCCTTAAATGAAATCTCAATGTCAGTAAAAAGCAAGCCATCCCTATACTCAATATTCATCCTTTGTATACTCTCCTCAACCCAATTCTTGACCGGATCTTTAAAACAACATTATCTCTGGATGTATGATAAACTAGTACCTTGTCCTTTGCATGCAAAAGTTCCTTTGTTGCTTCATCATCTGCAACAGGACCTATAACAGCCATCTCATCAACAAATTCTTTATTCTCTTCTATATGAGATTTCAACACTTCAAACTTTACAAATTGATTGGGGTATATATTTCTCACTTCACTCCACTTCATATAAACCACCTTCTCTAAAATAGATCTACTAATATTATACCACAAAAACTTACTCTCGATAGCCCCGCTCATACCTAAGATAAAACGGAAAAAGAATTTTATATATCGTCTCCCATCTGCGACGGCGTTTCTCGGGCTTCTTTGGTCACGGTAGACGTGCCAGTTACCCAGCACACCCCGTACAGATCCCAGCGTGCGGAATTACCGCACCGGGCTCTTCAATTACACTCGCTTCCGCTCCAACGTCTAGGTATGCGACGGCTCTGAGTCAGACCCGTAAGGAATATCCCCTGGCAGCTTTAGCTCGACGAAGAGCTGTGGTGAGGCATTCTTCATGGGATGACACACATTAGCCTTACTTCATGTTTTTCCCGCCCGCACCCTTGTGCATACCTGTTGTTATCGGATGGATGAGGTCCCCAGAGACCAGCATGCGACAGGACGTCCCATCCTCAAATCGCCCTTTACTCAGTCCAAGAAATTAAAAATAACTTCTCCCACAGTCAAAGAATCATAATACCTTAATTGTTTTATTTCAGTTTTGTTCAATTGCTTATAATCCTCAAAATTTAAAGGCTTTAAAAGTTCATTTGTCTTTATAACATCATAAAACTCATTAAACTTATTTTCTAGAACCTCATCATCAAAGTATTTGATATTAAAGTACTGTATACTTTTCGCAAAACAAATATACGGAAAGACTATGTTTAATAAAATAAAAATACTCTTATCTTTATAATATACTTCACATGTATAAAAATTTTTACCAATAGTTTCAAAATCAAAGGATAAAACCTTAAACAACCCACTGTTTGCCAACAAATGGCATACCTTTTAAAATCAAGACTACTACATCTATCATTTGATATATTCATGGAACATTCTTTTATATTTGTAAATCCGCTTATTCCAGGTTTAAGCAACATGTATAAACCTCCCTGTAAGCATGACCCGTAAGCACGCCCTTTACGTAAGTGTGTTGATATGTGAAGGTTAGGTGCCCCACGAAGCCCGAGCCGCACGGACGCGGCCCTTGAAAACTACATCAACCACATTGTTTCGCATTATATTAAGTTTGCGAATTATCCATAATGTAGATTATACTTATTAAGTTCATCAAATTTCTTAAAATGGTCGCTTATTAAAAAAACCTTTTTCTTTCCAATACTCATATGGATATTTGCCTATACCAACGTATTTCCTTAATATAAACTTTGACATGTAATACATGAAAATCGTAGTAATATATGGATATTCTTGCCGGGCATGATAAAATATATTTGCAGCTCTACGTAGCTTTTTCCCAAATCTCATTTGTTTTGGTTGCGACATTTTATCCCATCTATCAATGAACATCCTAAACCCAAGCGAGTAAACACGGTTGACACCCCAATTCTTAAGATACTTCTTAATTGGTTTTATCGCTGCAATAGAACCTGCACCTGTCGTAATGATAAATGCTTTCTTTTTAAACAACTCGGTCCTGGGTGCAACATTCATTGTCAAAAAATCCAGATGGTCCAATAAGTTTTTCATACAAGATGACATGCTGCAAGCACCAAAATGCGGAGTGGTAAATATCAGTGCATCAGAATTAATTATTGTGTTCAAAATTGGAGTGACATATTGCGAATGAGGACATTTTTCATACGGGTTGCCAAGGCAAAGTTGACACCCTGTGCAAAACTCTGGCATGGCTTCAGGAAGAAAAAACTCTGTGTATTGAACATCTCCGTATTTTGTCAACTCATCTAAAAAAATTTTTGTAGCCTTATAGGTATTACCCTTTCGGGGACTCCCGTGAAACACTGCAATCTTCATTATACCTCCTATGAAACAACAAATTGCCGACAAACAGTGCATAAATAACTTTCTCAATTTCAAACTAACATGAAATAAAAAAACTTCAGAGCTTTACCTAAAAACCCGTGACAAGGATGTCACGGCAATTGCACCTAGCTTTCATATATCGTTCGCCATTCAAGAAGTCCATGAGCTGGACCCGTGAGGAATCCCTCTTGGAGTGCTTGCACCAGCGAATGGATTTGGGCAGGATGACCTCATGTTCCTACTTCATAGCCTTACTTTATGCTTTGCCCTTTACTTGAATGATCTTGTTAGATGTAGTCCCATGCCCCGTAGCTCAGAGCAGCACGGACGCTGCACCTTAAGTCTTCTGTTTAAATTCCAGACCTACCCCTCTTTTCTGGATAATATAATCAAAACCTTCTCCCTTACTACGGCAAAATCTTCCGATAGTGTACTTAGATAAATCAAGCAGTTCAATAATTTCTTTAGATCCCTCGCTG
The DNA here is from genome assembly GCF_036567765.1 of Pseudobacteroides sp. Lineage (NCBI taxonomy): Bacteria > Bacillati > Bacillota > Clostridia > Eubacteriales > Oscillospiraceae > Pseudobacteroides > Pseudobacteroides sp. Next base: position 2,915 of record NZ_DATCTU010000080.1, on the reverse strand, counting down.
TTTGGTTCAAAATTAGGTAGACTAAAAGGAAAACCACTATTTGGATTACTTGTATGAAAGTAAATCGCATCATTTACCCCCGAAAGTCCATCAAAATAAATCCAAGTCTGAAACTCTCTATTTGATCCATCTGTTAGTAACTCAATCCTATCAATAATTTTTAAGTATGTGGCGAGCCCTTCTTCATGTTCACGCTCCTGAGAACTGCTTCATGCTTTTTCTTATGAGCCCTTGTGTGAATCTGTTGTTAGTTGATGGATGACTCCCCGCGTAGCCTACTAATAATACTTTTTAACTGCCTCTTCCACATCACTTGGAAGAATAATTGGCCCTTTATATCTTTCTAAAAATGACAATTGAACATTTTCATAAACAGGAAGTATAAAAACAGGTTTTCTTTGAATCCGTGGATTGTTAATTGCCCCCGATTCACTATCACCGTTTGCATATGTAACCTCACTTGCTTTCCATGTTGAACTTAACCAATATTCATCAACAATTGCAAGTAGACTATCACAATCTGATATTGTTTTCTCAATTCTATCATATCCTACGAAACCTTTTAAATATACTATTCGAACACCATGATTTTTTAATTCTTCTAAAAGTTTTGGAACCTTAATATCAAAATCTTTATGCCTTTTAATATCCTTATCTACTTCAAAATATGATAAGTACATTTTTTCTACCATGAAATCCTCCAAAAAATCATATTTCTTAGAATTAATTCTAAATCAAAAAATTACAAACGGCAGCATTTCACGAACGCGTCATCTTTCAACTAACGTCCGCCATTTGTGGCGTCGAAGAATCGGACTTACAGAGCCCTTTTGCGAAGGCGGTGCTCGGCACCCGATGAATCGATGCGGGCATGATGCCTTCATGCTCCTACTCCAGAGAACGTTCTCCATGCTTTGCCCTTTACGCAAATGGACTTGTTAGGCGAAGGACCACGCCCCACGTTGCAAACAGTACGGATGCTGCGGCCTTAAATCTCCTTACTTACTGACTAGCTCCAATGTATGATTTAACAAATCCAAACTCCCCCACTTTCCATGTCCAGGTATAACTACTTCAGCATCTGCATACTTTTCCAAAACTTTCTTCACCGAATCTGGCCACCTTTTAACGTTTACGTCTGCTATATTTCCAATATCACTTGCATCTAAAGATTTAATCAAACATCCACCAAATAGCACTTTATACTGCTGAAACCATACAGTTATATTGTCTACAGTATGACCTTCTCCTGGATAAAATACCTCTATATTAATATTTCCAAAAGTAATTTTGGGTTCAGAATCAAGTTCTGGCACTGGTTTCTTAAAACCATTCTTTTCAGCTTCTTTAACTGTCAGACTTGTACTTCTTACATCTACTTTATTCTCAATCAAGGTATCAATTCCACCTATCCTATCTTCATGTGCATGAGTTATAATTGCAAGAACGATATCTTTCTTAAATACACTTTTTGAAAACTTTATAAGTTCTTTTGTCTGAGGATTATTCCACGGAGTATCAACTAAGACTAATCCTTTCGAAGAAACAGCAATAACACCATTGGATGGTGTCCTACTGCCATTATAGTTTGCATATGTAGTATGTACCCAAATATAATCATTTATCTTTGTTAATTCCACATAATTCGAATCATCTGAACCACTTTTCAAAAAACTCTCTTTGACCTTAACATCTTCAGACTTGTTAGAACACCCCATCAAATAAAGAGATAAGAAAACTAATGTGACCAAAAACAAACAAATCTTTTTCATATAATGCTCCTTGATTTTTGATTTTTTCTTTTACTCCAAAGACCAACCCTAGCAAATCCGGGTATGGATGCCCGGCCTCCCCGCATGGTCTTTCGCCTAACGTTTTGTTATTCCCGACGTTCCTGAACTGGACCCGAAGAGCCCTTCTTCGTAGGCGGTGCTTGCACCCAGTGAAGGAATGTGCTTCAGCGAACGGGAATAACCTTGTTAGGTGATGGAAATCATACTGACCCTTAAGGAATACCTAATTAATTACCTATTTTTACAATTTCTTCTTTTTAAAAACTTAACTTTATTTTTACCATAATCACTCTGTAGAGATTATATTTATCCGTAAATCAGTTCATTATCACTTTATTATTTTTTTCTTTTAATCCTTTCAAAAATTAAAATTACTATTCCTAAAAGAGTATACATAAATGTATAACTAATAGACATATCTATATATGCATCTGGATGTAATTCTATAAAAAGACTATTACACCAAATATAAGACAAAAGAAATCCCCACGTTATAATAAATGTTATAAAATATATTGCTATTTTTGACTTTAGCCATTTTTTTAAAATATCAAATATGTATAATCCGACGACAAGTATTGAATGCAAAACAAATCTACCTAACAAGTGAACATACGGTCCCAATCCCTCCTTTGCAGGCCATAAACCTAAAAGGATTGATATGGTATCCAACAATGTAAAAACAGAAAATAGAATGCACACTGTTATAACCTTATTCTTTAAAATCTTTAAGTATAGTACCCTAACTTTACTTTGTAAATTTGTAACTTTCATATAATTTTCACCTCTTAGTTTTATACATAATTATATTAGTGTTGCATAAAAAACTTTAATAAAAATCAACTGTAATATTTACCTGTAAAAATGTGAAAGCTCCTTTGTTAATATCAAGTGGGTTGGCCTGACAAGCAACCACAATAATTAACTAAGGAGCTAATGATATGGTTGATTGTACTACAGTTTTTGAAACTTTAACAGGCCTTTTACCCAAGAACATTTTGGAAAAAGCCATTGAGGAAACCAATGCAGAACACGGAACAAAGAAATTTACTGTTCTTCGGCAACTTAATACGATGATGTATGCACACTTGACAGAGAAAGTAAGTCTTAGAGATATTCAAG